>NZ_CP114037.1 GCF_026898115.1 Streptomyces sp. S465 | reverse complement strand
GTAGACGTACCCGGCGACCGAGATGAGGGCGGCCCACACCTGGTTCGGTGTCAGTGCGGCCTTGGGCAGCACGGGATGACGCAGCCCTTGGTGCGGGCGGTGGTGGTAGTGCACGAGCCATTCGTCGAGGAGGTCCTGCAACTGCGCGACGGTGAAACACGCCTCGCGTTCGGCGTCACGCCCGCGGCGGGTGACGTCGGAGCCGGTGTAGCCGGGCAGGTGCTGGCAGAACAGGGTGTTGATCGAGCCGAAGGTCCGCTCGACGATGCCCTTGGCGGTGGGCGCGTAGGCCGGGGCGGGCTGCACGCTGACGCCGAGGGTCTCGCAGGCGGCAGTGAACGCCCTGGAAAGGAATACTTTGCCCCGGTCCACGACGATCGTCTCGGGGATCACGACCGGGCGGGCGGCCGCGTCCTGAAGTCGCTCGTCCAGCGTCAGCAACCGAACCCGGGAAGCAGTTGGCTGTGGGTGAAGCGCAGGGCGTCGGGCCAGGTGGGCTTCGACGGGTGGGGGACGGCCATCTCCGCCAGCAGCAGGGCCGCGTCCACGGCCTGGGTCCCGCCCGGACAGAGCACGGCCGCGAGGATCGCTCGCGTCGCAACGTCTACCGCGATCGTCATCTCAGGCCGGCCCAGGGTGCCGTCGTCGAACAGGGCCAGGACATCGAGCCGGGTGGTGTCGATCTGCACCTGCTCTCCGGGCCGCAGGGCGACGGTGGGCGTGTGCCCTCGTCCGTCCTCGGTGATGGGCGGGGTGCGCACCGGGTGTGCGGGATGGTCGGCGGGGTCGGCGAGCTGATGGACGAGCCGGTAGAAGGTGGCCTGTGCCGGCATCGCCACCGCGCCGCCGTGCCGGTCCTTAAGGATGTGCGCGACCAGCGGCATCAGCCCTTTGATGGTGCCTTTGGAGCGGCCGCGCTGGCGGCGCAGCGCCTCCTTGACCGCGGCGACGACCCGCTCGTCGGCTCGTCCGGTGGGGCTGGGGCCACGGGTGGTGCGGTGGTCGATGAGCCCCCACAGGCCCTGTTTGCGGTAGGCCAGGCGCATGCGCTGCACCGTCGTACGGGACACCCGGCCGAAGCCGAGCGCTGTCAGCTCTGCTGCTTTGGCCTCTTCCCGTTCGGCCAGCGTGTGCTGCTCGGGGTCGTACTGCTCCCGCACCGGCCCGCCGCTGCCCAGCCCGCCGGGCAACCCGCACTCGACTTCCCGGACGTGGCGCTGCCAGGCCAGCGCCTTCTCCCGTGCCGCGGCCGGGGCCGTCTCGAACAGCCCCCACCGCGGCACCGCCTGAGGCTGCTGCGCCTCTGCCCCCAGGAGGGCGAAGCCTGGATCGGCGAAGAGGTGCCCGGCGAGCACCGCTTCATCACTGCCGTCCTCGCCGGCCAGGTGAACGCACTGCCCGGCCAGGGCAACGACCTGCCACCGCAATCCGCGGAAGCGAACATGAGACCCGACCTCCACCACCGGCCGACCGCTCAGTCGGCTGCTGCTCACACCGCCTCCCCGCACCAGGCGCAAGCCCCGCCGCACCCCTCGCCTGACGCCGGGCACTCGGCCGCGGGGACGCAGCCCTGGCTCTCCCCGCCACGCCCGGCGCCGGCGTCATCGTGCCGGCTTTCGGCCGGCGCTGCGCCACAGGCCTCGCGGAGGGAACCGGGACTGACGATGACCCGTTCGTGCAGCGGCGCCTTGAGTGCTGTCGTCAGCGTGTGGTGCCACAGGGCGTGGAAGACGGCCGGGAGGACCTCGATCGGGTCGCCGGCCGCTTCGGCGCCCTCGATCAGCGGCCGCGGCCGCGAGAAGGCCTCGAGGACTGCGGGCATCAGGCCGGGCCTGCCCTGGTTGCGGGGGTGGCGGTAGCCGGCCAGCCATTTCAGGTTCGCCGCCAGAACTTCGTCCAGCGGCGCCAGGCGCCGGTAGGTCCAGCCAATGTCCGCGCACGCCGCAGCCACCGCATGCGCGGCCTTCAGGGCGCGTTCGCCGCCGCTATCGGGGTGGCCGGGGCAGTCGGCCAGCAGAGCGGTGCCGTCGGCGTAGCGAGCGAACAACTGCGGCACCCAGGAACGCACCTGGCCCCGACGGTCGCGCCACAGCAGTCGTACCGGTTGTCCGGCCATGCCGGTGACCTGCGGGTAGCGGTCCAGGGCCATCAGCTGCGTACGCATGGCGTTCGATCCGGCGGCCACGTGCCGCCCGGTGGTGGCCGACCACCACAGACCCGGCCCCCACCGCCGTCCCGGGACCACCGGGAACGCCGACACCGGATCGAGGTCTTCGAACGCGACCGCGAGGGCGGCGTCCGCCCACCGCTGCTGCACCGCCCGCCCGACGGGATCGAGGAAGACCGCCTCGAACCCGGCCCCGATGTTCACGTCCACCTGCCTCGGTCTGCTGCCAGACCCGGCCGCCGTACCCTTGCCGCTCACCTGGCCCAGCCAAACCGGCCCGGCTGCCGGCCGGAGCTGTTTCGGCGTTTCGATCACGTGGAGCCGCGTGATGCGGTAACACCGGGCCACCACACCAGCGCCCCAAAGACCTGTCCCGGGCCGCCCAATTCCCGGCGAACCGGCGCCTACTCGTCGCCCGCGCCCTGGTAGGCCTTGAGCGCGTCCGCCAACGGGCCGGGGGACAGCTTCGCCCACTGGGCCACATCCCGCGGCGGCACCCCGGCGTTCACGGCTGCCACGACAGTGTGCTGCAGGGCCTTCTCGAGCAGGGCGGCGCTGTGGCTGAGGATGCGCAGCAGATGCTGGGCCACGTCCGCACTCGAACCGGTCTGCGCCCCGCGCAGCTGGATGAGCTGCTCCTGAGCGCCGTCGACGAGGCTGGTGATCTGGGCGCGCTGCTCGGCGGGCACGGTCGAGCGCCACATCGTCCCCGAGCCCGGCGCTTTCTTCTCCTTGCCCAGCACGCGCAGCTGTCCGGCCATGGTGGAGGGCTGGTTTTCCTGGCGCAGCCACCAGGGATCGTTGTCGTATCCGGGGGGTCCGCCGGTCCCGCGGCAGATGCGGATGATGCTGCCCCTCCAGGAGGTCAGCGGGCCGCCGTAGTCGGTCGCGGCCAGCGGCCCCAGCCACGGGCGGTCCACTCGCTCGCCGAGCCGGCGGCAGAACATCCCGTCGGCGGGCAGCGCCCGCGGCTGTCCGGCGCCGCTGTCGGCCCACGCCAGCTGGGCCATGGCCGGGTCCAGCAGCGCGTCGGCGACGGCCACCACCTCGGGGAAGACGACCGCGTCCCGGCCCACGATCCGCCACTGCTCCAGATCATCCCCGGCGTTGCCGCCCGCGACCTGGTGCAGACGCCGTGGCCAGATCGTCTCCTGCTCCCAGTGAAGGGCGTGCTCCCACCACCGGGCCACCACCGCGTGCGCCAGAGCGAACACGCGCTCTGGCTCCGCGCCGGCCCGCACCGCCCGCCGTGCCACACCGGCCCACCGCCGCTGCGCCGCGGCCACCTCCGGCACACCCCGCACGTCCAGATGCTCAAGAGGCTGGTCGGCGTCCGCGTCCAGGAGCCACCGCCCATGCCGAACACACCCGGGACCAGAGCGGCGCGTACCGCACCATCCGCACTGCCGTCCCCGTACGCCGGGCCGTGCACAGGCGGCAGCCGAATGCCACCGGCCCGGCGACCGCGCCGCCAATCCGCCACGCCGCCGCCGGCACTCCGTCTTCCTCGGCGGGCAGCTTGGAGTCCTCCCGCGCCCAGGACGGCAACGCCCGCGCCAGCACGTCTTCCTTGACGCCGCACAGGCCTGCCAGGCGCTGCCGTCCGGCTGCGTTCAGCAGCACCTCGGCATCTGCTCGCGCACCTCCGCCACCGTGCCCGGGTTGGTAGTTGCGCCAGTGCCAGCAGGACCGCAGCACCTTCGCTTCCAGCCCGTAGCGGCTCGCGATGCGGCAGATCAGTGATGACGTCGTTTCCCCGGAGAGGGGAGCGACACGGAAGATCCCAGGTGCGGGACTGCAGTCGGGGGCAATCCTGTTGGCGTCGGCCACCTCGTCTATCTCTTGCCGGTGGTTTTGAAGCGGAAGCCGAAGAGGCCGCCGGTTTCGTGTTCGTCGGTGAGGCGGGGGCTGCGGATGTAGGGCTCGGGATCGAAGCCGCGCTGTGCTGCCATACTCAGGCTGTCGGTGTTGATCGTGACGATGTACTGCAGGTTCTCTTCCTCGGTGACTTCGGCGGCCAGTTTCAGGCAGCGGCGACTTGCCGGTCGTCGACGCCGTCGTAGAGGTGGCTGTCGTGGATGAGGAAGTCGGGACCACGGCCGTGGCGGTGTGCCAGCACCGCGAGGGTCAGGTCGAAACAGAAGATGACCATATTGCTGATGCCGCGGCTGCCGTCGCTGTCGATGCGCGGGGTGATGGTCAGGCTGTTGCGGCCGGCCTCGATGGCGAGGTAGGCCTCGCGCCCTTCACCGTAGAGGCGCTGGGCGTAGTGAGAGAACAGCAGGATGGCTTCGTCGGTCTGACGGCGGCGCTCCTGGAGATCAGTGTCAACGGCCTGCTGCAGTTCCACACTCTTCGCGGTGATCTGCCGGGCGCTCGCTTCGAGGGTCTGCGCCGCTTCGAAGCGGTGACGCAGCGCCTGGAGAGCGGCCTCTTCACGCCCGAGGGCTGTCTGCAGGGCCGTCAGAGCCTCCAGCGCTCCTCCCTCGGCAAGGTCTCGAAGGAGGCGGGCTTGGTCCTCGCCCAAGCGTGCCCGCTCCGAGCGGCGTGACTGAAGCCGCTCTGTGAGTTCGGCGATCTCTTCTTCCAGGAAGCGTCGGCGGTTGCGGACCACTGAGTGGTGGAACGTCCTCACATCTTCGAACCGTCGGCGGACCTGATCGTTGAGGACGACGCCGAGCTCGCGGTAGACAGGCTCAAGGTAGTCGACTTCGACGTCGGTGGTCTCGGTGACGGCTGCCTGGAGCTCTTCGAGGTTGTGCTGGTCGATCACATCTTCCTGCGCCAGTTGCTTGATGCGCCGGCTGACCTGGTCCGCTCTGTCCTTGAGCCGCTCGTACTCGGGGACGACCTGAAAGGCTGCCACCTGTGCACGGAGCCGTTCCACCTGCGCCTCGGCAAGCGTGATCTGGCCCCTGAGGTCTGCCGTAGACCCCACGATGCGCCCCCACACGGGGTCATCGACCGCTTTCTTCAGCTGGACACGTGTCGCCTTGCGGGCGGCCAGTTGCCTGTACTCGTCGACGAGCTGCCAGTCCAGGCCCAGAAGGTAGGCGAGGTTGGAGGCGGCTTCCGGGGCGGACTGGCGGGAGAAGGTACGGGTCGGCTCGTTGAAGCCGTGCGACGAAATGCGCCGGGCGAGGAAGGACAGCAGTACCCTTCCGCTGACGCCCGGGTGGTCACCGCGCAGATCGAAGAGATCCCGCTCGATCAGCTGTGTCCACCGCTCCACGGGCAGTTCCACAGCACCTGTGCGGGGAAACATGGCACCGTCATCTGTCCCGGTCACGTCCTCGTTGAGTGTCACGAATCCGGCGCGCTGTCCGCTGCGGCGGACAGCAAGCGGACTGCTCAGCCCCGGCCAGTCCATTTCAAGGTTGAACGTGATGTGCCGCAGCGCCTTGTTCAGGGCGAGCGTGGTATTTGTCGCTCGAGATCCGAGCAAGAAGTGGATCAGCTCGATCAGGCTGGACTTGCCGGCGCTGTTGCGGCTGTCAGTGTCTGCGGACGAGGCGGTGGTGGAGGCGACGATCAGGTTCAGGCCTTCGACGAAGGACACCTCTTTGAAGCGCTCGTCGTCAGCGCTCAAGCGGCGCAGCATGCATGCTCCTTGCAACGAGGATGTCCTGGTCGAGCTCTATGGCGCCCATGCTGTAGAGCACGTCCAGCGCCAGGACGAACCAGCCGAACGATACGGGCGAAGCGTGGCCGTGCTCGGCCCGCCATGTCCTCAGCCGGGCCCACGTCTGACTGACCGACCGCGGTTCGTCCAACTGCAGCAGGACCTGGGCGCCGACGGCCAGCAGGCACCGGTCAGGTGCGATGCCCTTCGTCGGAGTGATCATGCAGATATCCCGATCCCAGGCTGCCAGCCAGTGGGAGGCGCCTCGAAAATGTCGCACCGGCCGAAGAAATGCGCGAGTACAACGAGGGCGGCACGCAGCACCTTCGGCCGCGGCTGTGCGTTGCCCAGCACGTACATCTGGAGCTGCCACAGCACGTCTTCAGGATCGTCCCAGTGCCTGCGAACCTGCTCGTAGTACACGTGGAAGCCCCGCGCGACCTCATCGTGTTCCAGCTCCCGCATAGTGCCCGCGTAGAACGCGTCCACGAGGTGGGCCTGCCGCATCCCGCGGAGCAGGTCCTCGCGTGCTTCGCCTTCGAGCCGGTTGAAGTCCAGTTTCTCGATGCGCACGTCCGGCAGAGGCATGAGCGGGTCAGAGGAGGTTCGGAGTTCCTGAAGCCGCTTCAGAAGAGGCTCAAGACCATCCATCCCGATTCCGAACGTCATCTCCTTGATCGGGATCTCGCACCGGAGGACGTCTTCCGCCGTCACTTGGTCCAGTTGCATGCACTCGTGCCACAAGCGTCGGCTACCCATCTGCTCAAAGTGCAGGTCCGGCCTGCTGGCGGAGGCCTCGGACAGCATTGTTGTCACTTCGGGGTGAACGCCGCGTCGATCGTTATGCACAAACACGAACGTGTCGAACTGCCCACTGCGTTTGGCGAGCGCACCGGTCAGGTCACCGTCGAACTTCTTGCGGATCTTGCTCGGCTTCACCGTCTGCGGGGCATAGCAGGCGTACAGCTTGCGGGAGTGCAGGGTAAGACCATCTGCCGACATATCGCCCAGACTGCCCGCAGTGCGAACATCCAGGAAGTCTGAGTACCTCGAGCACATGAGCCGGTGGAAGAAGTCCTCGAACTCATTCTCGTACAACTCCGCCATGAGTTCCAGGAATGCAACGCGCGCGTAGGCACGCTGCTCGTACCGCACATACCCCCCTCACCTGCAAGGAGGAAAGAATAACTCTATGTGATCACTCTCGGAAGTCTTACCGTCACACTCCACGCAAGGAGCCTCGTCGGCTGGGGCATCAGGGCGGATATCGACGGTGCTCAGGAGCGCCTGCTGGTGGGGGTGGAGTTGCGGATAGAGGGTGGTCTGTTTGCGGGCCCAGCGCTGTAGTTCGGGCGGGAGGGGCTGGCCTGTGGCGTGGAGGGTGCGGTGTTGGTGGTATTTGCGTTGCCAGGCGAAGGGCCAGGGCGGGTTCCACCAGGGGTCGAGGAGGGTGAGTTCTTGCAGGGTGCGGGCGGACAGGAGGCCTGCGCGGGCTTTGCGTCGCTGCTGGATGAGCCAGCGCCCCAGAGCGAAGCCGTGGCGGCGGGTGTGTTTGGACACGGCGAGGTGCCCGTGTTCGGCGGCGTAGGAGCGGGCGTGGGGGAGGCCTTCGCCCGGTGGGTAGCGGCGTGTCGTCGTAGGAGTCGGCACGGGTTCGGTGGCGGGCGCGGCGCCGAGGCCGGCCAGGAGTTCTTGCTGGGTGGGGTGGAGGCTGTCCCACAGCTGTGTCTGGGTGGTGATCCAGCGGCCTTGGGCCGCGGTCAGGTTTCCGCTGGTCGTGGCGGTGCGTGCCCGGTGGTAGGCGCGCTGCCAGGCCAGGGGCCAGGGTGGGTTCCAGTGTGGGTCGAGGGCGTTCAGCGCGGCGATCCGGGCGGGGTCGGTGCGCCCGTCAGCGACGCGGTGTCGTTGGCGTAGGAGCCAGCGCCCCAGAGCGAAGCCGTGGTGGCGGGTCCGTTCGGCCATGGCCAGGTGCCCGTGTTCGGCGGCATAGCTCCGTGCGTGGGCGAGCCCTGTGTCTACGCAGGCGGGGTTTTGGCCGGCGTCGGTCACTGCGCGGGCGACAGCAGAGGTGATGCCGATGTCCGCGAGGAGGTTCTGCTGCTCGGGTTGCAGTACGTCGTGCCGGGCGCACTGACGGCGCAGCCACACTGTCACCTCGTCCTCGTCCCCGCCGTGATGCGGGCCGGGCACCTTCAGCTGTCCCTTCTGCCATCGCTTACGGGCCTGCTGGTAGCACCGCTGCCAGGGATAAGGCCACGGCGGGTTCCACCAGGGATCGAGTTCGGCCAGCAGCCCGCCACGCGGCCACGCGCCTCCGGTGGTTTGAGCGTGTCGGCGGTCCTGGCGGCGCTGCTCCACCAGCCAGCGGCCCAGGGCAAATCCGTCGTGCACGTACTCCGAGGGCACTGCCAGGTGCCCGTGTGCCGTGGCGAAGGAACGAGCGCTGGCCATGCCGTCCAACGCCCACAGACCGGCGGCAGCAACCTGCTCGTTCACAGCCTGGGACGCCCTGGTCCCGCCCCGCACGTTCGCGGCTTCCTCGGCCGTGATGCCGATGTCGGCCAGCAGGCGCTGCTGGCCGGGGTCCAGACGCCGATAAGCTGCGCATTGTCGCGACAGCCACAGGGCGAGTTCCGCTTCGACTTCGGGAAATCCGTCCCCCGCATCGAGCCTGCCCCTGCTCTCCACCAGCCGCTGAACCTGCACGTAGGTGCGCTGCCAGGCTGGCCTCCAGGGTGGGTTCCATCAGGGATCGATGGCGTCCAGTGCGCGGGAGCGCTCCGTGGGCTCCGGGCTCTGGCGCGCCCTGCGGCGCTGGCGTGCGAGCCACGATCCCAGCCGATATCCCTGGTGCATCGTGTCCTTGTCCGCGGTGGCCAAGTGACCGTACTCGGCGGCATAGGTCCTGGCGTGCATCAGCCCCCTCTCGAAGCTGGCCTGGATGGGGACCCGCCGCGGCAGAGCGGCGCGGGCCGCCTCGGCCGTGATGCCGATGTCGGCCAGCAGACGCTGCTGTTCAGGGTGGAGAGTGCTGTAGTGGGTGCACTGCAGATACAGCCACTCACCGTTGAGTATCTGCGTGCCGGGAAATCCTCCGGCTGCATCGGGCGGACCGGCAACCGCGGCGTGATCGCGCGCCCGGTAGTACGAGCGCTGCCACTGCACCGACCAGGGGACATTCCACCACGGGTCCAAGGCGGCCAGTGCCTGCGCACGGTCCGGCGCCATTGCCCAGGCCCTGGTCTGGACGTTGCCCAGCCATTCCCCAAGCCGATAGGAATCGACCACGGTGTCCTTCGGGATCGCGAGATTGCCGTGTTCGCGCACGTAGCGGCTGGCATGCGCCAGGCCGGCTGCGAAGGCTTCGTCTGCCTGCCGACTGTGTCCGCGCCGCCGCTTGCCCTCCGCACACTGGCCGCCGGTCCCCACGCGCGCCCGTACCGCGAGTTCGTCCGCCAGAGGGCGCTGACGGTGCGCCGGAGCCACCATCCACATCTCCTGGCCCTCAGCGTTTGTCCCGCCCTGCGCCCGCACGCACTGATACGCCCACGCGAAGAGAGGGCCCGACGTCTCCTGCGCCAGCTGTTCCACGTACCAGGGCCGCTGTACACAGTCCGCAACAGCCCTCAAGAGCGTCGGTAGATCAGCCAGGCGAAAGGGAACATGGCCCTGTGCCTCGGCCACCACACGGCGCCGGAAGTCGTCACCGGCCAGCAGCGCGGCCAGGGCAACGGTCTCCGGATAGGTCACCAGCTCCCGCGCCACGACCTGCCACGCGTCCTGGTCCAAGCCGTCACTGTCCAGGCTCCGTAGCCGCGCCGGCCACACATGCTCCCGCGGCCATGTCTGCCACCACCACGACGCGGTCACTGCCTGCGCCACCTCAAAAGCATCCGCTGCCCGCGCGGAACGGCACAGCAGCCGCACGTGATGGTGCCGGGCTTCCAGCACCTGCCCGCTCCCGGCCAGGTTCACTACTCGGCCGACCGTGCCCGGGATCTGCATAAGCCACCGGTGATGAGGCAGGCACACTCGCTGCTCAGGTCCCAGATACAGGCGAGCAGCCTCCCTCCTCCCGGTACGTCGCGCCGTGCACGCAGGGCAGGCTGGTCCCCAGCGCCGCACCTTCTCCGCGGTGTGGTGAAACTGCGCTGCCGGCCCTTTGGCGAAACGCCGACGAGGCTCCTCCTGCGCCCAGGCGGGCAACGCCTGCAGGAGGTGGTCCTGCGGGACGCGGCACAGTTGCGCTACCCGGTCCCGTGCTTCCTGGTTCAGATAGATCTCACTGTCCGGCCGCGCCCTGCCCATCACGTTCGGCAGTCCGCCCACATCAAGGATCGCCGTCAGCAGGTCCCTGAACGCCATGCCGTAGCACGCCGCCAGCCGGATCAGGAACGACTGCGTCATTTCCCCCTGCAGCGGCCCCACGCGCAGCACACCGCTCGGCGGCACAATCGTCCCAGCCGCTGCTGGCTCCCGATTCTGGCCGCTCATTCCGCCCCCGTCCGCTAGCCCTTTTCCCCGTAACCGCCTGCGGACCCCATCCGGTTACGGCCCAAACTTGAGCGGCCTGGGCGCCCGCAAGCACAGGCGGTTATGCCCACTCGACTCCCAGCTCCGCGAGGGCAGCGCGCTGCTCCTGGGTGAGTTTGTCGCGGCGGGCCTTGGTGTTGGAGATGCACACGCCCAGCTTCACGGCCACCGGTTCTGCCTCGTCGTCGACGACAATTTCTTCGCTGTGCGCGCGTGGAACCGGCCTGCCCGCGCCTTCCCGCTCGCTCCACTGGGCGAGGGCCGTCACGCCGCGTTGGAAGGCCGCTGACGCCTTCCCTGAGGTCTTGCCGTTCTTGGCGGCCGGGACTGGGGTGGGATGTTCAGCGGGCTTCACACCCAGCCTGGACAGCCGCTCCTGCTGTTCTTCCGACAGCTCCACCCAGAAATTCGCCTGACGCTGGAGCCACCGCCCGAGGTCGTCGCCCTCGAAGGTCACGCCGGGCTGGATTTCGGGCAGGGCGCCGTGGGGTTCGTCGGCGGCGAGGTCGGCGAGGATACGGTAGTGGCGTTGCCAGTCGAGTGGCCATGGGCAGTTCCAGTCCGGGTCGATCGCCGTCAGCTGCTTCGCGCGCTCCGCAGCCCGCTGCGGGTCTTTGCCGAGGCCGCCTTTGCGGCGGAGGTTGGCCATGTGCTGTCCGATCGGTACGGGCTTCCCGTCGGCGGGATCGTCCCAGACCGCATCCTGGCGCGGAGCGAGGTGCCCCGTGGCTTGCCGGTAAGACCGCAGTGTGGCGAGCTTCGCCTCCCACGCCTCTTTGCCGGGCTCCCACACCATCCCGGCCTCGGGCGCGTCCAGCAGCTCCTTGCGCCGTGGCTCTAGCTCCCCGGCCCGCAGTGCTTTCCGCTGCTGGTGCACCCACCTCCCAAGCGGAAACGACTGTGTCATGCCGACTTCGACCTCTGTGTCGTAGGGAACGGCGTAGAGGCCGGTGATCTCGTTCTCCTTCCGCCAGCGGATGAGGGCCTGGTAGCCCTCCAGCCACACCAGAGACTCCGGCCGGTAGACCCGGGTGCGCAGGAACGCGGCGATCGTGCCCGGATCCCGGGGAGAGGAGAAGTGGAGCAGGGCCGAATCAGCGGCGGCCTGCGTGTCGTCCTGCTCCTGGTCCTCGCCCACCTCGCCGCCGGCCCCGACGATCCGCCCCTCTTCATCGCGCTGAACGTGCACCTTGCGCTCGTGCTTGCCCCGGGACAGTGCGCGGGAGGCGAGCTGCTCGACGAGTCGTTCATCATGCGAGCGCAGGCCCTGCAAAACGGCTACGAGGGGGCGGAACGAGGCGGAGGCGACCATGTCGGTCGGGTCCTCGCCGGACTCCAGGAACACCGGCACGATGATCCGCGCGACCTTCGTGGAGCCGTCCTTGTTGAGCCTCAGCGCCCGGCCGATGTTCTGCACGATCTCCACCTGCGAGCCGCGGGTGTCCGCGAAGCATACGGCCTCCACGCCCCGTTCGCCGGTGATGTCCATTATCTAGAGGCGAGGAGATCGTGAGTGACGTTTGTTCTGGATGCCGGGAAGCATGCCTGACGGGGGCAGCGGGCAGGGAGCTCCCATCGCTCGAGCGGTTTGAGGATTACGACCCGAGAGGCGAATCAGGTGTCTGTTGTTCGTGGTCGCGGGTACAGCTTGACTGTGTCCGGGGGGAATAGCTCGAGGCCGGTGACGTTGCTTGCGTAGCTGATGGAGATCTGGAGTCTCTTGATCCGGCTCAGGGGGGCGATGTCGATAGTGTCGGACTGCGCTGCTCGGCAGTTGATGAAGAAGCGTTCGAGGTTGGGGAAGAGGTCCGGCACCAGGTCTAGTTGTGGGTCGGACTCCGGAAGAAGTCGGAGGTAGGTAATGCTGAGCATGGGAACGGCGTGATTAAGGTCGTACTGCGATATGCATAGTTCCTCCAGATGGGTGAGTGTCGCGATTTCTTGCCACTCCCCGTTGTCAGGGGCAGTGTTGATCACCAGGTCTTGCAGTTGCTGCCACCTGGAGATGCCGGTCAGACGTGTGCCGATCCAACCACCCAGGTAGAGCGAGGTGAGGCTCTCCGGTGCGGGCAGACCCACCAGGCTCTCCCAGGGTAGGCGGGTGTAGAGAGAAAGATCGGTGAGGCCGGGCAGAGAATTCAGTGCGTTGAAGGAGAAGTCAGCCGGTAAGTGCAAAAGACTCAAGTCTGACAGTGAGAGCCCTGCAAGGTCTTCAATGTGCGTGAGCTCGGTGCAGTCTGAGAGGGCAAGTTCTGTCAAAGCGGAGAGTTTGCGAAGGAATTTTAATTCCGTGAGCCGTTGGCCCTCGTAGATCCGCAGTGCGTGGGTGTGCTCGGGTGAGAGGTGTTCGATTATTTCGTCTGCCGTGAAGGTTCCCCGAAAGGTAACGTTGGTGATGGGTTTCAGTAGCCGAAGTGCTTTGCGCTGATCATGAGTGTGTACCGTCAGAGTGAGACGGTTCCGGTCATGGAAGGAGAGCAGGATGTCGCGGGCGTAGTCGTCAGCGCTGAAGTGTTCCCAGCCCTCGACTAGGTCGTAGGGTACTGAGTCGGGAGGCAGCGACTGCGCGAAGCGACAGAGGAAGGCGTATGCATGGTCGCCGCCGATGGCAGCAGCAGTCTTGATCACGGGGCCCACTTCATCAGCTTCCAGGCCTTCCGGCCCCGGTAGCAGATCCAGGATCCCCGGCCCGAGTCCGGCAAGTTCCTCCGCCTCTTCCGGGGAGCGGGGAGGCATCAGGACACGCGCACGTTGTTCGACCAGTCTGCGGATCTCGGGTTCGATTTCGGTGGCGTACTGCAGGCTGGCGGCTGCCAGGAGGTGGAGTCTGCCTCTGTGTTCGCCCTCGGCATCACCGCGGTCGACGAGGCGGCGGAGTAGATCAGCGCTTTCGGCTGGGCGGGCGTGGGCGACGGCCATGCGTATGACGTCCTCCCACTGGTCGTCGTGTGCATTGTTGACCAGCAGGGGAAAGTCGTGGGCTTCGATGGCGGCTTTGGCCCCGAGGTAGTCCTGGAAGGTGCGGTGGACGAAGTCGATGGTGTCCGCGGTGGGCTGGCGTAGGAGCCCGCTGCGGCCGACCAGGTGGGTCAGGACTTGGTCGGCTGTGCCCTGCTCGGCCACGGCCTGCATCGCCGGCAGGGCGTTGTCGACCAGGGCCGTCGCGGTGGTCCGTTCCATCTCTGTCTGGCGGTTGCGGATGAGCCAGTAGGCCAGACGCTGCAGTAGCTGGACGCTCTGGTGTTCGGTGAGCTGAATGCCTTCCGGGACATCGATGCTGCGTTCAAGGTCGCGGCGCACCAGCAGCATCGACAGTGCTGCCTCATACAACTCCATGCGGCTGTGGGGTAGGTGACCGCGGCGGTCCCGGTGCAGCGCGCAGATCAACGCGCACATCAGGGGGGTGCTGGACAACTGCGCCAGGTCACGCTGAGCACGCACTGTCACCCGGAGTGCTGCTTCGAGATCATGCAGCTGTGACCGTTCGGCGTCGGTCGCTGCACTGTGCCGGGCGGCGGTATGCCACCGCCCGACGAAGACTCCAATGTCAGCGGTATTCATGGGCCGTACTGACAGTTCGGTGAAGCGCGACGAAGTCAGCCAGCCTTCCGGTACAGCTGACGGACGTGTGGTGACCACGAAGCGTGCGTCCCCGTAGGCCGCCAAGAGCCGCTCGAGCCAGTCCCGCGTGGCGCCTCGGTGCTCTTGAGGAACCTCGTCGATGCCATCGACCAGGACGAGTGCCTCCCCCCTGGCGAGTACGGCATCGGCCCAGCCCTCAGGCTGCGAGGCGGCCAAAGGAGCGCCGACCGCAGAGAGGAAATCCTGTGGCTCCGGAAGGGGTCCACGCCTCACCAGCGTCCGCAGCGGCAGGATGAACGGAATCCGCCCCCGCCAGTCCGCCAGTTCTGCCGGCAGTTCATCGCGCGCCGTGGCGACAGCCAGCCACTGCAGCAGCGTTGTCTTTCCGCTGCCAGCGAGCCCTCGCAGAAGAACGCGTCGGCAGTCGGCCAACGCGTGCTCGGCACGCTTCACCACGACGGATGGCCGGTTCGATTCCTCACTGCCTGCAGGCCAGTCTTCCGGCCGCTCCGCCAGTTCCAAGCTTAAGTACGCCGCGTCCAGCGGCCAGCGCGCACGTTCCGGCCGACTCAGGTCCAGCCCTACGACGGTCAGATGGGAATGCCGTTCCGTCACGTAGCTGAGGTACCGCTCCACGAAGGAAGGTTGCACTCTGGGCCGCACCGGCCTGCGGGTGACTCTCCTTGGAGAGCCCTGGTACACCTGCGGTACGCGGGCAGCGGCTTCGCGAAGGGCCAGCAGCGGGCCCACATCCGTGCCCAGCGCCTTCGCCAGGGCCACCAGCGTGGTCTCGGAGGGCACCACTTGGCCGTTCAGCGCCTGGCTGATCGTTGTCCGCCCCAGCCCGGTCCGCTGCTGCAACCCACCCATCTGCAGACTCCGCTGCGCCCTGAGGGTGCGTAACCGTAGCGCGAGTTCCGCCAGCGGATCCTCGTACACGTCCCCCATGTCCTGCTTCTCCGTCTCCCAGGCGACCGTCTTCGTTCATCTTCGTTCGCCCTGAACCCCGGTGAACACCAGAACCGCGAAATTCGCCGACGTCCCCGTTGTCGGTTGTCCTGGGAGGAAGGCATGAACACCTCATCCATTCACCTGATCCTGCTGGCTCTGCTTCTGGCCGTCGTCGGTCTCTTCTGCACGCTCGTAGGAGCAGCGGCCGGTCTGCTCGCTCGTATCGACGGAGCCACCTACGCCACCGCCCTGCTGCGCGGTGCCGTGGCCTTCGCGGGCAGTGCCACCCTGTCCCTAGCGCTGCTGACCTTCGTCCTCGCGGCGCTGTGAACCGAGGATGCTTTGTCCCACTACCTGCAGGCGAGAGCATGGCGCCCGACCGTGGCGGGCGCCGTTACTCCTCGGCGCTTGAGCGCGGCCAGGTGTCAGAGCGTCGACTACAGGACAGGGATTATCCATAGGTGCACGGGTTGTGTGGTGTGTTCGGTGTGGTTCCCACCTGGTCGTGTGGCCGTCTGACGGTCCGTGCCTCGGTGCCCGACGGGGCTTGGTTGTGTTTGGTGGGTGGAGCAGAGCTATGTAGCTGAGCGTTCGATCTCTCCGGTGACCGGTGTGGAGCGGTGGGTGGTGGCCGACGCACGGACCTACGACTTGCATGTGGAGGCGTGTGCGTTTCTGGCGGGGTTGCGTAGCAAGGGCCGCTCGCCGAACACGGAACGGGCATACGCGGGCCGTCTCGCCCTCTATCTGAACTACTGCAGCCAGCGCCGTATCGAGTGGTGGTGTCCGAGTTTCATGGAGTTGTCCGGGCTGCAGCAGTGGCTGGTCACCACGCCGCTGCCGGCCCGCAGCCGCCGCTGCCCGGCCACGGCTGCGCCCCGATACCGCTCGCAGGGTACGGCGAACGCGGTGATGACGGCGGTCACGGACTTCCTGCGCTTCGGCGCGCTCCACGGCTGGGTTCCTGCCCAGACGGCCGGCTTGCTGTCGGAGCCGAAGTTGCTGCGGTTCTTGCCGGCCGGGTACGACGCCGGCGAGCGCGGCCAGTGGCGCCAGGTCCAGGTGTCGGCTTTTCGTTTCCAGGTCAGCGAGCCCGGCTACGAGGACCTGTCCCCGCAGCAGATTCGCCGCATGATCGCGGATACGCCCCGGGCGCGGGACCGTTTCCTCATCGCGCTGCTCGCTGCGACCGGCCTGCGGATCGGAGAGGCCCTGGGCTTGCGCCAGGAGGATCTGCACTTCCTGGCCTCGTCACGCTCGCTGGGTTGCCCGGTGGAGGGCCCGCACCTTCATGTGCGGCGCCGCACCGACAACCCGAACCGGGCCCTTGCCAAGTCCAGACACTCCCGATGCCTCCCCGTCACCCCCGACATCGTCGCCTTCTACACCGACTACCAGCACGAACGGAACCGGGTGGCCGCCGCGGCCGAGACAGGCATGGTGTTCGTGAACCTTTTCTGGCCCCCGCTGGGGCGGGCCATGACCTACCCGAACGCCAAGAGCGTCTTCGACCGTCTGGCCCGCCGCGCCGGGCACCCGGCTCGCCCGCACATGCTGCGCCACTCCGCGGCCACCCACTGGCTGCGTGAGGGAGTGGACCGGGACGTGGTGCAAAAGCTGCTGGGTCATGCCTCGCCGCTGTCCATGGACCGCTACCGCCACGTCGATGAGTCCGAGACCCGGGCGGCTGTCGACCGGGCACAGGCATGGCGGGAGAACCAGTGAGTACCGCTACCGCGCCCGTGACTGCACTGCAGGCGCCGACGAGGGCCACGAAGAAGTCGTGGGAGACGTGGCTGCGTTCCCACATCGATCCCGCGTGGCGGCCGGGGGAGTGGGACAGCGCCAGATGGCTGTTCACCGGAGACCTCGACAACCCGCGCACCTCGTCCTCCCGGTGCCGCACCCGCCGCTGCGACGTGATCGTGCGCGCTCAGGAGACGTTCTGTACCTACTGCTCGGACCAGCGCAGAAAGAGCGGCCTGCCGCGGGAAGAGTTCGCCGCCACTTTCACCCCCGCCCGTTCCAGATCCCTGCCGTTGACGGTCATCGGGCCGTGCACGCTCACCCGGGACGGCGTGCGGTGCGTACGCCCTCAGGTATCGGGAGGCCTGTGCGCCGCCCACCACGGATCATGGAAGTACCACAAGTCCAGAGGCACGCTCGAGCGGTGGCTTCGCAGCCGGGCAACACCGTTCACCGAAAACCCGGACTGCATGGTGACCCACTGCTCCGGCTGGGCGATGAACTCCAGTGGGCTGTGCAACTACCACTGGCGCGCCTGGAGAGCGGAATGCCGCTCCAGCACCAACCCCATGCCTGCCGCCCAGTGGGCACCGCACCAGCCTCTGTATCTGCTAGCGCATCAGTTCCACCTCGCCCCATTGCCCCAACTGCTGCGTTGGGAAGCGCTCTACGCCGTGCAACAGATGGACCAGTGGGTACGCGCCCTGGAACCGCACTGGATCCGCGGCGTGATCAGCCACCTCACCACGGCCGACACCCTTCTGGACGTTACCAACACGGCCCGGCTCACCAAGCCGCACCAGGCTGCCGTCCGCACATTGGAGAACCTGCAGTCCGCCGCCCGCGCCGGATACAGCGAGTTCTCCGGGATCACCCTCATCGACCAGGACGTCATCGATCTGCGCGTCCTCGGGCTGCGCCACAGCGCCTCCGGCAAGCGCCGGCATCTGCCCGGCCGCGTCGATCTCCGCACAGTCCGCCAGCCCTGGTTGCGCCAGGCGCTGCGTCATTGGGTGACCACCGCCCGACCCACCACGGAAGACTTCAAGCGCACTTTCCACGCGACGACAATCGCCTCCACGGCTCTCGCCCAGCGCGCCGACGCCGGCGACGATCCCGCCGCCCTGACGTTCGCCGATGCCACCTTGGCCGTCGACGCTTTCCGCAGCGCACGCAAACGAGACGGAACCCCCTACTCCTCCTCCTTCCGACGCAGCCTGCTGGGAATGTTCTTCCAGCTCATCGCCTACGGCCGCCGCTGCGGCACCCTCGATGACCTTGCCGGCACCTTCACCCGCGTGCCCGTCGAGCACGTCATCTCCGTGGAAGAACCCAATGAGGACTTCATCGGCAAGGCCATCCCCGAATCCGTCATCCGGCAACTGGACGCCCACCTCGACACCCTGGGCACCGGAAACACCTACGGCTGCCGCGATATCGCTCCCAACGCCCGGCAGTTGCTGTACCGCACGATGTACATCGTCCTGCGCGACACCGGGCGCCGCCCGCTCGAGATCGTCTCCCTGGCCCGTGACTGCCTGGAAATCCACAACGGCCAGCCCACCCTGATCTGGGACAACCACAAGCGGAAACGCCACCGCCGACGTCTGCCGATCACAACATCCACCGCCGAGGCCATCCGAACCTGGCAAGACTGCCGCGACCAGCTGCACCTCCCCGCCAAGGGAGACCGATACCTCTTTCCGTCCCTTACCGCCCTGAGCGACGCCCCCTACATCTCCAGCACCTACCTCAGCGACGCCCTCAGGCTCTGGGTAGACGCCCTACCACCGCTCCACGCCGAGGGCACCGACTCCAAAGGACAACGACTGCTCTTCGACCGGTCCCTGATCTACCCCTACGCCTTCCGCCACTCCTACGCACAGCGCCACGCAGACGCTGGCACCCCCGTCGACGTGCTGCGCGAGCTGATGGACCACAAATCCATCGCCATGACCCAGCGCTACTACACCGTCTCCCTCAAACGGAAAAGCGAAGCCGTGGCCAAACTCAGCGCACATGTCCTCGACCAGCATGGCCACCCCAGCCCCAGCTCGAGCACGGCCTACGAGATGCGCTCCGTCGCCGTTCCCTACGGCGGCTGCACCGAGCCGTCGAACGTCAAAGCCGGCGGCCAGGCCTGCCCCATCCGCTTCCAATGCGCCGGCTGCGGCTTCTACCGCCCCGACCCCTCCTACCTGCCCGCCATCGAGCAGCACATCAACGAACTACGAGCAGACCGCGAAACCGCACTCGCCATGGGCGCAGCCGAGTTCGTCACCACCGCCCTCACCGCACAGATCACCGCCTACCAGCGCGTCATCGACCGCATGAACACACGCCTGGCATCCCTCCCCGCCTCCGAACGCGCCCAGATCGAAGAAGCCAGCACCGTGCTGCGCAAAGCACGAGCAGGCCACAACCACACCCTCCTGCCCCTCACCACCGCCCGACCGAAAGACCCGCGATGAATCCCCGCGGCAACCCGGCCCCCCTCGCCGAAGCCAGACGCCGCCACAGCCTCGACAAACGAGCCCGTGTCCTCGCCGTCCTCGCCACACTCGAGAAACAAGGAAAGCCGCTCACATTCGCCGCAGTCGCCCGCGCCGCCCGAGTCTCCACCTGGCTCACCTATGCCCCCGGTGTACGCGAGCACATCGAGGCAGCCCAACTACGCCAAGCCCACAGCACCCCGCCATCTGCCACGGCAAGCCCGCCCTCCCACCTCAGCCTGCGCTCCGAACTCGAAATCGCCCGGCAAGAAATCAAAGAACTCCGCGACGAACGCGACCGGCTTCAGGCAGTCCTGCGCCGCCAACTCGGCCAGCAACTCGATGCCATCCACGCCTCCGACGCAGCAGCCAGAGCAGACCTGAACGCCCTGAACCAGGACCTCACCCGCCAGCTGGAGGAAGCCGCCTCGGAGAACGCCACGCTCCGCGCCCGCATCACTGCCCTTGAAGAAGACCTGACTGCTGCCCGCACCAGCCTGCGCCGGATGATCCGCACCGAAAACACGGCCCGCTGAACGACATACCATCCACGGCGGTCATGCCCATTCCATGCCCAGCTCCCGTAGTGCGTCGAGCTGTTCGGCGCTGAGTTTGTCTCGCCTCGATTTGGTGTTCGAGACCCACACACCGAGTTTCACGATTACTGGCTCCGTCTCGCCGTCCACGGCGATCTCCTCCCCGTGAGTCCTCGGGACCGGCCGCCGACCTTCCCGCTCCACCCACTGTGTGAGGGCTGTCAGGCCACGCTGGAATGCCTGCTGCGCCCTACTCGGACCCTTCGTTGAACGCGTGGTCGCCGGAACAGGAGACGGCGCTTCAAATGGCTTGATGCCCAGCTTGGACAGCCGCTCCTGCTGCTCGGTCGACAGCTGCGTCCAGCTGCCTGGCTTGCGCTGCTGCTGGAGCCACCGTCCGATGTCATCGCCGTCCATGAGCACGCCGGGGGCGATGTCGGGCAGGACGCCATCGGGTTCATCGGCGGCGAGGTCGGCGAGGACGCGGTAGTGGCGTTGCCAGTCCAGTGGCCAGGGGCAGTTCCAGTCCGGGTCGATCGCGGCCAGCTGCTTTGCGCGTGTGGCGGCCCGTTCCGGGTCCTTGCCCAGGCCGCCTTTCCGGCGCAGGTTGGCCATGTGCTGGCCGACGGCCACGGTTCCGCCACCGGCGGGGTCGTCCCAAACAGCGTTTTGGCGGGGTGCGAGGTGCCCGGTGGCGCGCCGGTAGGAGCGCAGCGCGGCGAGTTTGTTCTCCCACGTTTCGTCGCCGGGCTCCCAGACCATCCCGGCCTCGTCGAGGAGCTCTTTGCGGTGGGGGTCGAGTTCTCCGGCGCGCAGCGCCTTGCGTTGCTGGTGCACCCACCGCCCCAGGGGAAAATCCGTTGTCGCGCCGACGGCGGTCTCGGTGTCGTAGGGGACGGCGTACAGGCCGGTGATCTCGTTTTCCTTCCGCCACCGGATGAGGGCCTGGTAGCCCTCGAGCCAGACCAGGGACTGGGGGCGGATGACGCGGCAGCGGGTCAGGGCAGCGATGTCGGCGGCGTCGCGGGGTTCGGCAAAGTTGATCACGATCGAGGTGACGCGGTCGACCTCCTGCTGCGCCTCGCTCGTCTCCTCACCGTCACCGCCGTCGGTTCCCGCTGCGGGGGCGGGGCGGACGTGGAGGCGTCGGCGCCCGGTGCCGCGGGTCAGGGCGCGGGAGGCGAGCTGGTCGACCATGCGCTCCGAGTGCGAGCGCAGCGCCTGGAGGATGTCGACCAGAGGCTGGTAGCCGGCCGAGGCGACCATGTCCTTGGGGTCCTCCCCGGGCTGCAGGAAGACCGGGATGATGATCCGCGCCGTCTTCACCGTGCCGTCCGGATTCGGACGCAGCGCCCGCCCGATGTTCTGCACCACGTCGACCTGGGAGCTGCGCGAGCCGACGATGCACACCGCCTCCACCCCGCGCAGTCCGGTGATGTCGACACCGACCCCGAGGGCCCGTACCGAGGCGAGGAACGCCCGGTGGACGCGCCGGTTGTCGGCGTTTATGCCGTTGGCGAACCGTTGGATCACCTCGCGCCGGTGGGCGATGGGGTGGTCGCCGCACAGCCAGTCGGCCCACACCCGCTCCGCGGGCACGTGCCGGCCGTCCTCCAGCTCGTACAGCTCGGCCTCGATGGAGGAGGCGGGCAGTTCCTCCGCGTCGGCCAGAGCAGCGTCTGAAGCTTCGGTGACGTACAGCTCCGCGGCGGTCGCCGGCATCTGCTCGGCGAAGGCGCGGGCTTCCTCGACCCTCTGGTGGAAGGTCATGACGGTGTGCAGGTTCATCCGCGCCGCGTGCTCCAGCAGCGCGGCCTGGAGCAGCGCCAGGCGCCGGCCGCGCAGCGCGTCCTGCGATAGTCCCAGGATCGGGTCGGGGTCGCGGATCTCCAGTACATCGATCTCGAACCCGGCGAGGATCGAGCGTTCCACCGCCTCCGCCAGCCCGAGATCGAAAATCCTGGTGCCGTAGGTGGCGCTGTCGTCCTCCATCGACGCGATCACCAGCTCCCGTCCGTCCCGGCCGCGCTGCGGGCTGGGCGCGGCAAGGATCCGCGGGGTAGCGGTCAGGTAGAGCCGGAAGTCGATGGGGATGCGGGCGTTGTCGTGGATCGCCGCCCACGGCCGGCCCATGTCCCCGGCCGTCATGTGCGCCTCATCCAGAATCGCCAGGTCGAACGGGGCCATCCGCTGGCCGTACAGCCGCTCCCCGCCCGCCAGCGCGGCCTCCAGCGGCCCGCGCGCCGTACGTCGGCCCGACGGGTCCTCCGGGTCCTCGCGGTCCACCAGGGAGGCGTACGTGGCGAACACGACCACCGGCCCGGACCCCGCCCACAGCGCGAGCTGGATCGGGTTGGTCGTGGTACGCACTCCGAGCTGCTCCAAGACCTCGTCCTTGTCCACCGAGCAGACCGCGACCATGGGCGCGCGGTGCCCGACCCGGCGCCAGGACTGCGCGCTCTGCACGATCAGATCCAAGGTGGGCACCATGACGAGGATCCGCCCGTCCGGGAAGCACTCCAGAGCGCCCGCGGCAGCCGTGATCGTCTTCCCGGACCCGGTGGCGGACACCCCCATGGCACGTGCCCCCTCGGGGGGCACAGGTGATCTTGCAGGGAATCCCACCCATTTACGGAACGCTGCCTTCTGGTCGACCTGGTGTTCCTTGAGCGGAATTGCCGACATTTCTTTGCCTCCTCGATGTGTAATTCCTGTAGTTTTCAGACGGCCGCGTGCGGTGTGCAGGCCGCTCCGGCGTCGCTCCAGACCCCCCTGCCCGCGAGATGCCATCCGCCGGGCGTCCCGTCCGACTTCCCGCGCTTGAACCCCGGCAGGTCGCCCGGGCCGTAATGCCCGACCTCGCGCGTGCAGAGGATGACGTCACCCGCCTCCAGCACCCGCTGCCGCGCCGTGGTGTCCGGGTGCGTACGCGGCAGCACGGTCTCCCGGACGAACGCCTCCAGCCGCACCAGAGCAGCCCGTTCACGCCGCCTGACGTCCGCGACATGTACGGCCAGCTCAGCAGCCCCGGCCGACCGGCCGCCATGCCGCACCCAGTCCCGGTTCGCGATGCCCACCAGGGCCTCGCTCACCGCCGCAACGCCTTCGTCCCAGCCGTCCGCGAACCGCGCGCCGGAGAGGCCGGCGCTATCCCGTCCAGCTCGACCACCTCGCTCTGCGCCCTGGTGGCCGCACTGGCTTCCAGAGCGGCCACCAGGGCGTCAGCCTCGGCCACGGGCACGCCCTGGCCTGGAGGAGGGTGATCAGCCTCAACCGGGCGTGCCTGCCTGCCATCTGGTAGCCCGTCACCCGTGCACACAATCGCTGCTCATCGTGGGGTCTGGTTCGGTAGTTTCGTTGATAGCCAGTCATCCGCGATCGTTTCTATCGGAATTGAGGGAGGGTTCCTGGTGGTTGGGGGGTGTTCCGTGTTTCCGCCAACGGTACATGCTGCATCAGCATGAGGCACCCGCTACACTGGAACCCACACGAACGAGCGACCCCCACCCCTAGTAGCCAGCCTGGCCCGCGTCAGCGGGCCCCAACGGTTCTGGAGGCGCAGCCGGAAGGACCGTTGGGCGAGGGAGCGCAGCGGACTCGCCGACCCAGGCTGGAGCGAAGCGAAAGCCTGGTAGTGGGACGGAGTCCCACCGGTCCGGGAGCGCAGCGGACGGACCGTCACCCTGCCTGCGCAGCAGGCAG